>NZ_JBWKWY010000001.1:0-30769 GCF_059422465.1 Pseudomonas sp. GW821-FHT01D09 | reverse complement strand
TCCCACCTTGGATCTTCAGTACATTGAGTACCGTATGCATCCTGCGGTGGCAGTGAAATGCAATCCTCCAAACCCTGAAGCTCAAGGTGGGAGCTGTCGAGCCCCGGCGAGGCTGCGATGGCGGCGGCATGGCTGGGATTGATGTTGGCTGACCCGTCGCTATCGCTGGCAAGCCAGCTGCCACAGGGATTTGCGTCCACTCATTGGCTGGTGGCCTGCCGATACTGACGCGGCGTAAACCCCGTCAACGCCTTGAACTGGCGGGTGAATGCACTGTGGTCGGTGTAGCCGCACTGCAAGGCCACTTCGGTGATCGGCAACTCGGTATGCAACAGGCGATGGGCATGTTCCAGGCGTACTTTCTGGACCATCTGCCGGGGGGTCAGGTGGAACACGCGTTTGCAGTAGCGCTCCAGTTGCGCCACCGAAATACCGGCGATGCGCGTCAGTTCACCCAAGGTCACGCGCTGGTTGAAGTGGGCGCGGATGTGTTCGTCCACCGCCGCCAACCGCTGATAGGCCGGGTGTTTTTCGCTGGCCGATTGCAGGTCCACAGAAATCCCCGCCAGGCCGATGATCGCGCCCTCGCGGTTGTACAACGGCCATTTATGGGTCAGGCACCATCCCGGTTCGCGGCTGCCGTACAGGTGCAATTCCAGTTGATCCTCCAGCACCAGGCCCTGCTCCAGCACACGCCGGTCCTGTTCGGTATAGCCCGGCCCTAACTGTGCGGGGAATACCTGGGCGCTGGTCTTGCCCAGGAGCGGGCGCCGATCTTTCAAGCCGCAACGCTGCACCAGGGTGCGGTTGGCCATGACGTAGCGCGCCTGCACATCCTTGATAAACATCGTCGCATTGGGGATCACGTCGAGCATCGGCAACAGCATGGCCACGCCCGCCAGCAGCTGTTCGAGGCTGTGTGGGCGCGGCTCGTCGCCCTGGCACAGGGTTGCAAACGCGTTGTGCATCATGCCGCTCACCGCCTCATCGATCGCCTCACCCGTCAGCAGATTGCCCGATGACCAGGCCCCTGTCGAGCGCCGCTGCGCGCCTGGCAATTGTGCTGAATTCGTCATTGATAACCGTGCAAAACATCAATCGCCGGCAGGCTGATGGGTTCACTGTAGCGCCACTGCAGGCCTATCCAATAACCCACAAGAAGGCGCCGCTATGTCAGCCCAAGGCAAGTTCAAGAAACAGCTGTCCCTGATCGACCTCACCTTTATCGGCCTGGGAGCCATCTTCGGTTCCGGGTGGTTGTTTGCCGCCAGCCATGTGTCGTCGATTGCCGGCCCGGCGGGGATTTTTTCCTGGTTGCTCGGCGGTTTTGCGGTGCTGTTGCTGGGCATTGTGTATTGCGAATTGGGCGCGGCCCTGCCCCGTGCCGGGGGTGTGGTGCGCTACCCGGTGTATTCCCACGGCCCGCTGCTGGGCTACCTGATGGGTTTTATCACCCTGATCGCGTTTTCCAGCCTGGTGGCAATTGAAGTGGTCGCCTCAAGGCAGTACGCCGCGGCCTGGTTTCCCGAGTTGACCAAAGCCGGCTCCAGCGACCCCACCACCCTCGGCTGGCTGGTGCAGTTCGGCCTGCTCTGCCTGTTTTTCGTGCTCAACTACCGCAGCGTCAAGACCTTTGCCATCGCCAATAACCTGGTCAGTATTTTCAAGTTCATCGTGCCGCTGCTGGTGATCGGCGTGCTGTTCACCTTCTTCAAGCCGGCCAACTTCCACTCCCAGGGGTTCGCGCCGTTTGGCCTGTCGGGGATTGAAATGGCGGTGTCCGCCGGCGGGGTGATTTTTGCCTATCTGGGGCTGACGCCGATCATCTCGGTGGCCAGCGAAGTGAAAAACCCGCAACGCACCATTCCCATTGCCCTGATCCTTTCGGTGCTGCTGTCCACGGCGATTTATGTGCTGCTGCAAGTGGCCTTCCTCGGCGGCGTGCCCACCGAAATGCTTGCCAATGGATGGGCCGGCATCAGCAAGGAACTGGCCCTGCCCTATCGCGATATCGCCCTGGCCCTGGGCGTGGGGTGGCTGGCCTACCTGGTGGTAGCCGACGCGGTGATCTCCCCCAGCGGCTGCGGCAATATCTATATGAACGCCACGCCACGGGTGATCTATGGCTGGGCGCAGACAGGCACCTTCTTCAAGATTTTCACGCGCATCGATGAGAAGTCCGGCATCCCGCGCCCGGCGCTGTGGCTGACCTTTGGCTTGTCGGTGTTCTGGACCCTGCCGTTTCCGTCCTGGGAGGCGCTGATCAATGTGGTGTCCGCCGCCCTGGTGTTGAGCTACGCCGTGGCCCCGGTGTGCGTGGCGGCGCTGCGGCGCAATGCGCCGGACATGCCGCGCCCGTTCCGGGTCAAGTGGATGGCTGTGCTGGGCCCGCTGTCGTTCATCATCGCCGCGCTGATCGTCTACTGGTCGGGCTGGAACACCGTGTCGTGGCTGCTGGGCCTACAAATCGTGATGTTTGGGGTGTACCTGCTGTGCCGCCGCCTGGTGCCGACCCAGCACCTGGACATCGCCCGGCAAGTGCGCTCCAGCGCATGGTTGATCGGTTTCTACGCGGTGACCATGGTGCTGTCGAAGCTCGGCAGTTTTGGCGGCCTGGGCGTGCTCAGCCATCCCTTCGACACCCTGGTCGTCGCCGCCTGCGCGCTGGGCATCTACTACTGGGGCGCCGCCACCGGCGTGCCGGCGCACCTGGTGGAACTGGAACACGAAGACGACGAAAGCGAAGCCGTGCTGCCCGCGAGCGGCCTGCACCCGGCAAACGCGTAACCGGCCAATCACCAAGGAATAGCTGGATGAAACGACTGCATGTGATTGACTCCCACACCGGCGGCGAACCGACGCGCCTGATCATCAATGGCTTCCCACAGCTGGCCGGCCAGACCATCGCCGAGCAACTCGAAAACCTGCGCACCGAGCATGACCCATGGCGCCGCGCCTGCCTGCTGGAGCCCCGTGGCAACGCTGTACTGGTCGGCGCGCTGTACTGCGAGCCGGTCACGCCGGGGGCCACCTGTGGGGTGATTTTCTTCAACAATGCCGGCTACCTCGGCATGTGTGGCCACGGCACCATCGGCCTGGTTGCCTCGTTGCACTACCTGGGGCACATCGCACCGGGGGTGCACAGTATCGACACGCCAGTGGGCCCGGTCAGCGCCACCTTGCATGAGGACGGCGCCGTCACCCTGCGCAACGTACCCGCCTATCGCTATCGCCAGCAGGTGCCGGTGGAGGTGCCGGGGCATGGCCGGGTGTATGGCGATATCGCCTGGGGTGGCAACTGGTTTTTCCTGGTGTCCGAGCACGGTCAGGCGCTGCACATGGGCAATGTCGAGGCCCTGACCGACTTCACCTGGGCGCTGCTCAAGGCCCTCGAAGCCCAGGGCATCCATGGCGCAGACGGCGCGCTGATCGACCATATCGAACTGTTCGCCGATGACGACCAGTCCGACAGCCGCAACTTCGTCATGTGCCCCGGCAAAGCCTACGACCGCTCGCCCTGCGGCACCGGTACCAGCGCCAAGCTGGCGTGCCTGGCCGCCGATGGAAAACTTCAGGCCGGCGAGCCCTGGGTGCAAGCCAGCATCACCGCCAGCCAGTTCCAGGGCCACTTTGAATGGGAGGGCGAACGCATCCGTCCCTTCATCACCGGCCGCGCCTATATGACCGCCGACAGCACCTTATTGATCGATGAACAGGACCCCTTCGCCTGGGGCATTTGCGCACCCGGCAACGTTTAAACAGACCCTTCCAAGGAGATAGAAGCATGAGCGATAACATTTTCACCGGCTGCATCCCGGCCCTGATGACCCCGTGCACCGCCGAGCGCCAGCCGGACTTCGACGCCCTGGTCGCCAAGGGCCGCGAGCTGATCGAGATCGGCATGAGCGCCGTGGTGTATTGCGGCTCCATGGGCGACTGGCCGTTGCTCACCGAAGCCCAGCGCCAGGAAGGCGTGGCGCGCCTGGTGGCCGCCGGCATCCCGACCATCGTCGGCACCGGCGCGGTCAACAGCCGTGAGGCCATTGCCCATGCGGCCCACGCGGCCAAGGTCGGCGCCCATGGCTTGATGGTCATCCCTCGGGTGCTGTCCCGTGGCGCTTCGGCCACCGCGCAAAAAGCCCACTTCGCGGCGATCCTCAGTGCCGCGCCAAACCTGCCGTCGGTGATCTACAACAGCCCTTACTACGGTTTTGCCACCCGCGCCGACCTGTTCTTCGAGCTGCGCCGCGAGTACCCGAACCTGATCGGCTTCAAGGAATTCGGCGGCGGCGCCGACCTGCGCTATGCAGCCGAACACATCACCTCCCAGGACGATGACGTGACCCTGATGGTCGGTGTCGATACCCAAGTGGTGCACGGCTTCGTCAACTGCAACGCCACTGGGGCGATCACCGGTATCGGCAACGCCCTGCCACGGGAAGTCCTGCAACTGGTGGCCCTGAGCAAGAAAGCCGCCAAGGGCGATGCCAAGGCCCGGCGCCAGGCCCGCGAGCTGGAGGCGGCACTGGCGGTGCTGTCGTCCTTCGATGAAGGCTGCGACCTGGTGCTCTATTACAAGCACTTGATGGTGCTCAATGGCGACCGGGAATACAGCCTGCATTTCAACGAGAGCGATGCGCTCAGCGATGCCCAGCGCCGGTATGCCGAGCACCAGTACGCGCTGTTCCGCCAGTGGTACGCCAACTGGTCGGCAGAACAGAACGTCGACTGACGGCTCGTACGCCGCTGCTACACACACAGCGGCGCCCCCTCTTTTTTCAGGAACAGGCCATGACTCTGACAGGTAATCTGCTGATCGGTCAGCACTCCCTTCCCGGCACCCGCGCCGCCATCCGGGCGATCAACCCGGCCACCAACACTGCGCTGGAGCCGGCCTATCCCGGCGCTTCCAGCGAGCAGGTGGCCCAGGCCTGCGCGCTGGCGTGGTCAGCCTTCGACAGCTACCGCGAAACGTCCCTGGCGGCGCGTGCTCAATTGCTCGAAACCATCGCCCACGAAATCGAAGCCCTCGGCGATGAGCTGCTCGAACGCGCCGTGGCCGAAACCGGCTTGCCCCTCGCGCGGATCCTGGGTGAACGGGGCCGCACCTGCCAGCAACTGCGCACCTTCGCCCGTACCGTACGCGCCGGCGAATGGCTGGATGTACGGGTCGATCACGCCCAACCGGAGCGCCAGCCCCTGCCCCGTGCCGATCTGCGCCAGCGCCAGGTGCCACTGGGGCCGGTGGCCGTCTTCGGCGCCAGCAACTTCCCGCTGGCGTTCTCGGTGGCCGGCGGCGATACCGCCTCAGCCCTCGCCGCCGGTTGCCCGGTGATCGTCAAGGCCCACGGCGCCCACCCCGGCACCAGCGAACGGGTGGGCCGCGCGCTGGCCCGTGCAGTGAAGCAGTGTGGCCTGCCCGAAGGTGTGTTCTCGCTGCTGTACGGCGCGGGTCGCGAAGTGGGGATTGCCCTGGTCAGCGACCCACGGATCAAGGCGGTAGGCTTTACCGGCTCGCAAAGTGGCGGCATCGCCTTATGCCAGGCGGCCCAGGCGCGCCCGGAGCCGATCCCGGTGTACGCGGAAATGAGTTCGATCAACCCGGTGTACCTGTTCCCGGCCGCCCTCAAGGCGCGCGGCGAAGCGCTGGCGCAAGGGTTTGTCGCCTCGTTGACCCAGGGCGCCGGGCAGTTTTGCACTAATCCCGGGCTGGTCATTGCGGTGCAAGGCGCACAGTTGGAGCAGTTTGTCAGCCTCACCAGCGACCTGCTGCAACGCAGCCCGGCGCAGACCATGCTCACCCCGGGCATCTTCCAGGCCTATGAAGCGGGCGTCGGCACACTGGCCGAGCATGCCCAATGCGTGGCCAGCGGGTTAGCAGCACAAGGCCCGAACCAATGCCAGGCGCAGCTGTTCGTCACCCTCGCGCAGGACTTTCTCGCCAACCCACACTTGCAGGCCGAAATATTCGGTGCCGCCTCGTTGCTGGTGCAGTGCGCCGATGACGCGCAAATGCGCCAAGTAACCGAACACCTCGAAGGCCAGTTGACCGCCAGCCTGCACCTGGACGAGGGCGATCTTGAACAGGCACGGGCCTTGCTGCCAACCCTTGAGCGCAAGGCTGGCCGGCTGCTGGTCAATGGCTGGCCGACCGGGGTCGAGGTGTGTGATGCCATGGTGCATGGCGGGCCCTTCCCGGCGACCTCGGACTCGCGCTCGACCTCGGTCGGCACCGCCGCGATCCAGCGCTTCCTGCGCCCGGTGTGCTACCAGGACTTCCCCGACAGCCTGCTGCCCGCGGCCCTGAAACACGGCAACCCGCTGGCGCTGCGGCGCTTGCTCGACGGCCAGAGAGAAGCCTGACCATGGCCGACAACCTTCAACCCCAGACCGACATTGCGGTGGTCGGCGCCGGCATCATCGGCGTCGCCTGCGCGCTGCAACTGGCGCGCCAGGGCCGGCGCGTGGTGGTCATCGACCAGCAGGAACCGGGGATGGGCGCCTCGTTCGGCAATGCCGGGCATTTGGCCACTGAACAGGTGTTCCCCATCGCCGACCTGTCGATCCTGATGCGTCTGCCCGCCATGCTTATGGACCCCATGGGCCCACTGCGCCTGGACTGGAAATACCTGCCCCGCGCCCTGCCCTGGTTTGCTCGCCTGCTGCTGAACCTGCGACCGGCGGCCTACCAGCGCACCGTCGCGGGTATCCGTGCGCTGAATGAAAGCAGCCTGGGCGCCTGGCAGCGCTTGTTGGCGAACATCGCCCAGCCACAGTTGATGCGCGAAGACGGCTCGCTGTTGGTGTTCGAGCGTGCCGAATCGCGGCAAGCGATTGAAGGTTTGCAAGCACGCATGACCCAGCAAAACGTGCCGGTGGACTGCTGGTCCGCCGGCGCCGTGCAGCAGGCGGCGCCGCAATTAAGCGAGCGGATCCAGGGGGGCTTGTTCTTTCCCCGCACCGGGCATTTCCTCGATCCGTATCGCGTGGTGTGCGCGTTGGTCGAAGCCGCCAAGGCCGGCGGCGTGCAGTTTCTCAAGCAGCAGGTACAGGGCGGCCAGTTGCAGACCCAGGGCGTTGCATTGATCACCGACCAGGGCCGCTTGGCCGCCCGCCAGGTGCTGATCGCCTGCGGCGCCCACTCGGCCAGGCTCACCCAGGCGCTGACCGGCAAAAAGGTGCCCCTGGACACCGAGCGCGGTTATCACCTGATGCTGCCCCATGAGCAAGACCGCTTGCCCTTCGCCGTCACCTCGCTGGAGCGCAAGTTCATCATGACACCCATGGCCGCTGGCCTGCGGCTGGCCGGCACCGTGGAATTCGCCGGCCTCGACCGGCCGCCGAACATGCAGCGTGCCTGGCAACTGCACCGGTTGAGCCACGGTCTGTTGCGGCACGAATTGAGGGCTGAGGACGCCACCCCGTGGATGGGCTTTCGGCCCTCGTTGCCGGACTCGCTGCCGATCATCGACCGGGTGTGCGACGGCAAGGTGTTGCTTGCTTTCGGGCACCAACATCTGGGCTTGACCCAAGCGGCGATCACTGCCGAGCTTATCGCCCAGTTGGTAACCCCGCTCTACGCGCCCCAACCTCTGGGCTTGCCTGCGCTGCAGGCCTACCGGCTGGATCGTTTCTGACCCAGGCTGGCTTGCCCCGTCGGGTCGCGCAGCGGCCCTAAACAGGCAGGAGTCTGCTAGGGTGTCGGCCATCTCCGCGCAAAGGAAGGCAAAAAAATGGAGGCATGGAAGGTTTTCGCGTTCAGCCTATTGGCGTCGATCAGCCCTCAGACGCTGGCCGGGGAGCCCAAGGAGCCGGGCGACCGTGCCATGTACTGGACCACGCTCGGCCCCACGCTGTTCAGCTCTATCGCCACCGAACTGACCACCCATCCCGGCAATTTCTTTGGCCCGGCCAAGTCGGATGCCCTGGCGTTTGTCGGCTCCGACGGGCAGATACGTGGCGCCCAATTCGAGCAGGCGGTGCGTTACTACCATACGGCGTACCGCCCGCCGTTGATGTCGGACCGTCAGTTGGCCTTGGCGATTGTGACGGCTGACTGATCACGTCAGCACCGATGGGCGTACAGGCCTCCCCATCGGCGCCAAACGCTCCAGCGTGTTTTAGAAGACGTATTGCAAGCGCATGACCACGCCATCACCCGTGTCATCACCTACCGTGTTGCTAACGTTATCCGTGCGGGCCTTGACGTAGTTGGCGCTGACCTTGACCGCCTCGTTGGCGTACCAGTTGACGCCCAGGGTATGGGCTTTGCCTTCGCTGTCGCCAACCTGGCGCACATTGGTGCTGACCACCACATTGTCGTCCTCGACGGTGAACGCGTCGTAGCGGTAGAACACCTCCCAGGCGCCGATCTGCTTGTTTTGCGGCTTGATGGAGTCGAACCTGGCACCATCGAGTTTGTAGATGCGTGGCTCGCCGGTCAGGGTGTAGGCCATCTGTGCGTAATAACCGCTGGCCTTGATGTCATTTTGTGCGGCATCGGCCTTGAGGGTCCGTCGCAGGTATTCCCCCTGCACCGAGAACGCGTCCAGCGCCCAGGCACCTTCCAGGCCCCACACCGAGTCGTCCTTCCACAACCCCTGCTGGGCCGCGCTGCCGCCAAAGACCGAGCGGGTGCCATTGTTGCCGGCGCTGTTGCCGCCGTTGGTCTCGACGCCACGCATGCCCATGCGTGAACGGATGCGCGTGTCGATGGCGGCGTCCTTGAGGTCACGGTAGGCGTATTGCACCCCCACGTGCAGCACATTGCCGGACTCATGCAGCGGGGCGAACACACCGCGCAGGTTGTAGCGTTTGACGCTGTCGCCATCGGTGTCGTTGTTGTTTTCGCTGAACACGCTGCCGGACAGGTAGGCCATCTCACCCACTACGCCGTTGGCCTGTACGCCCATGCCAGAGTTATCGTTGATCCACTCCGCCACATCGTAGGAAAGATTACGCTCCAGGGCCGTGACCCATTTGGAGCTGGTGGCTTTCTCCAAGCCAAAGTCAGTGTAGAAACGCCCGACTTTTACATTCAGGGGATTGAACCCGGTGTAGGTCACACTGCCTTCGTCGAAGTAGCCTGTGCTGTCATTGCCCACGTTGCGGGACAGGTCGTAGTTGATCTGGTATTTCCAGTCCTTGTAGACCGTACCGCCAAACTCCAGGTAGGCCCGGCGAAAATACGCGGCGTCCGCCGTGTTGCCATTACGGGTGTAGTAATCATTAAACCTGGCGTAATCGGCCTGGATACGTCCGCCCAACTTGAAGCTGAATTCCTTGTCGGTGGTGGCCACTTCCAGGCCGCCCTTGGTTTTGATCACAATGTCCGCGCCATCGGTGGTGACCGTGCCTGCCTGGACCGACAACGCCAATACGCTGCCCGCCACAGCCAGGCTGAGTTGAGTGAGTCCTGCGCATTTCGAATAACTAATCGACATCTATTTCCCCTCGTTATCGTTAAGTACTACTTGGCGACGGGGAGCTTCCAAACACCAGATGACGGTTTGGATGTATTTACAAGACACTTTTATGACATTCGCTATTCTTTGCTCTTGAACCGTGTGGCAGGCCTTATAAACAAAGGCCTTACTACACGACCAGGCGCCCACAGCGAATATGTCAGAATGATTAAAGTTATTGCCGACTCAGATGACGCTCTCGAACCAGTCACGCCGCTCGTCAAAGACTTTGCGAATCAACGCCACCAAGGTTTGTACATACGGTTGATCGGCGGTCAACGGTGCGATGGACAGCCATGCCAGCCGTTCCATGGGTTCGCTGAACAAAGGCGTGAGGGCCAGCAGGTTTTTATCCAGACGGGTGATGTAGTTGGGTAACAACCCGACGCAGGCGCTGTGCTTGATCCATTCCCGCACCCACTCCTGGGAATGTACCTGGACCAGCGCCCTCTGGCGCTGCTTGACCAGGCGGTTCCAGGGCTCAAACGCCGCAACCGGCGCATTCGTGCGGCCTTGCACCAGCATAAAGTCAGATAAATCAGCGATGCGCGTCGGCAAACGGTTGCCGCGACAGTAACGCTTGGCCATATGCGGGCTGTAGTCAATGCGCGCCAGACGTTGCGGCGTGGTCATGGCAAACCCGGGCGAGGGACGCGGACGATCGGCATCCGCCAGCCATACCATGACATCCGCCTGGCGCGTCGGCTCGCCCGTCAACGGGATGACTTCCAGCTGTATCGCCGGGTACTTGCGCATAAAATCCAGCACCTCACGCGCCAGCAGATCGCGCATAAGGGAGTCTTCCACGGCCAGGCGCAACAACGGTTGCGGCAAGGTGCCCACGGGGGGCTGAACATCGCCAAACCGCGCCATCAGTAGCGTTTGCAGGCGCTGGCCCTTGAGGGTCAGGCGCAGGGCATTTTCCCGGTAGATAAATAGCGGGCTGCCCAGCCGCCCCTCCAACAGGGCCAGTTGCTTACGCAGTTCTGCAGTGCGGATATTTAGGCTGCGGGCGGCCTGGCGAAAGCTGGCACAGCGCGCGCAGGTGAGAAAACGTAGCGCCAGTTCGTGGTCAATCAACGGTGCCTGCACAGTCATAAGGCAACCTTTCAGCGACCATTATTACGGCACTGCCCCATGACTTGGTATTCGATGGTATTGAGCTTGCCGCTCGAATCCTCAAAGGTCATGCGCGAGGGTACGATGTCGCAGGAGCGGATCGTCGGGGTTACGCTGACCACCTTGGCGATGTCCAGTTTCATGCCGTAGCGATAGTCCTGGACCTGGGGTATGTCCTTGCCTTTTTTTAACGCATAGGCCTCCATGGCTTTCTGGTTATCGCTCATCAACTTCTCAAACCCACGATCACTGCCGCTCGTGGCAAGCGCAACGGTGGACAATGACAACGCCAATGCAGCAATACTTAGTTTCAACAGGTTCATCGGTTTTATCTCTCAAGTTACTTTTCCAGCCTTGAGAGTAACTAACCGACCCTGTCGGCAAGGTAGCTTGAAAATTACCTTTCTGTTATCCGCAACTAAATGACGCTAATCACCGAGCAAGCGCCGCCGCCGCCAGTTGCGCCACCCCGAGGTTAACTCCCGGCTCATCGCCGTCTTCGCGCATCCAGGTCAACGACAACCCTGCCCAGGCGAGCACCCATTGCAGGAGCCGACGGCGCTCGATACCCGAGGCACTGGCAACGATCTCGACCCGCCGCGCAAAGCACTCGGGGGCCAGGGCGCGTTCATCGGGATTGCAGAAGAGGTTCGCATAATCAAAGCCCCGCTCGCCGTACAGCCCCTTGGGGTCGATGGCCAGCCAACCGGACGCGCCAAAATCCAGCACATTGCCATGGTGGATATCGCCATGCAGTACCGCGACATCCTGGGGGGCCGCCAGCAGTTCCTGTGCCGTGCTGGCGCATTGTGCCAGGATGCCGCCGTACCTCGCCGCCCCGGGCCATAGCGCCTCGAACCACTGCGCCAGGGGGACCAGGGCGGGAATTGGCCTGGCCCGTGGCGCATGCAGACGCGCGGCGACGGCGCAGAGGATGCGCGTGGCGTCGTCATCCCGACCGTCACTGACCCTCTGTATAAGCGAAGCCGAGCCCAGCGCACGCGCCATCAGCAAGGCCTCGGTATCACGGGCCAGCACCGGCGCGGCACCTTCGCCGTCCCACCAGGCCATCAACACACTGCCAGCTTGTTCCTCGGCCACCTGGGAGATTTTGAGCATGGCCGGCATGCCCCGCTGGCGAACGGGCAGTAGATCACCATTGCGCGAGGCGAATGCATCGCCATCGACGGTCAGGTCCCATCGCTTCAGGTATGGTTCAAACAGCCTCATCACTGGGACCGGAACCTCAGCAAGCCCATGGCAAACAGCCAACCGCTGAGCATGGACAGGTAGATAGAGGTGTATGACGCCACGGTGTAGTCCAATACGAAGTTGAGCACGGTCAGCGCAATGGCGGCGCACAGGAACTGGGTACGGGTAAAACGGCGCAGAAAGCGTTCGATTGCGGCATTCAAGGTGGCAAGGTACTTCATCGGTTTATCCCTGGATAAGGGTGACGGCATCCGCTCACTTGCGCCCGTCTGTCCTGAAAAAACCAGAAATAATGCGGCACAGAGCTGATGAGAATCAACCGCAGAGATGCCATAGTCGCCCGCACAGCAAATGGAGTTGGTCCCCTATGAAACACTACATCCTCTATCCCCTCTTGGCGCTGCTCGCTGGATGCAGCAGCGGGCCGTATCTGCATCCGCAATCGGCAGTCGGCACAAATGCGTTACTCGAACGTACCTGCCCCGGCCCGAAAGCCGCGATAAGCTTTGCTCCACGCTCGCAAGAACTCGATTGGGTTCACGTACTGGTCTATGTAGCACCACCCGGGACATCCAGCTGGCCAGGCAACCTGCGCTCGACCGATACCGAACTGCGCCTGTTTGGCCGGCTGTACATCCCCCCGCGCCTGCGCAACCTGAATACCCCGGATCAACGCCGGGCGGCCTATAAACAGACCGACCCGGCGCTGTGGGTCAGCGCCGATTCACCATTGGTCACTGTAACGCTGGCGACAGGCCAGACCTATCAAGTCAGTATCGAGCAACTGAAAACCGGCTTTGACCCCAAGGAACAATCCAGCAGCAGCCGCAAGGGCACGGCCCTGGGCAAAGGCGATATGGATGACTTCACCCTCACCTTCCCGGCTATATTCGTGAACGGTGAACAAGTGCCGATGGCGCCGATTCACTTCAAGAAACGCGAAGAGCGCTATGCGCCGGTATTGAACTGCTGAGTTAGAAACCCACATCACTCAAGGAATGGCAATGACCTTCGACTGGCACTCCGGCCCCATCACCCGCACCACTCCGCTGGACAAGCACTACAGGAATACGCAGAAGGTGCGCCAGTTCCTGATTGGCGAGTGCGGGGAGTCGTTCAAGTTCGATCGGGCGTTCATGGCCTGGATCAAGAGTGGCGAGCCCTTGACCCTGGGGGACGTGGCGGATCAGTGGACGCGGACGAGGTCATCCCTGCCCCAGGCACACCGGCGCGGGAAAGAGTTGGATCAGTAGCCAGCCCGCTACAAACAGCCCGACGCCAAACGTAAGGTGTGCAATAAGGCTTCGGCGCCTGGCCCGGTTCGGTGCCGGCGTCTTGGCGGCGGCGAAGCCGAAACCAAAGGCGGGCTGCATGATACAAAAAGGTGCAAGCACGCTGATCAAGCCCGTCAGCAACGCGGGCATCAGCGCTGGGTTGCAGAGCCAGCCCGGCCCCTGGAACCCCAGGAGCACCAGCGCGAAGACACCGCCCGTGAGGTAATGGAACACCCAGCCCATCAGGCTTTCATTCCAGATACGCGGCGCCGCCACAATCGAGGCATGGCGAAACTGCCCTTTGGGCATGTGGCCCAGCCAACGGCCGACAAGCCTGTAGTCCAGGGATGCCAAGCCAAATACCCGTGCCTGCATCAACGCGGACAGGTCCATGATCAGCGTGGCCCCCAGCCCAACCAGCACCATACGCAGTACACTTTCGGTTGTTTCCATGTTATTTCCTCTTGCCTTCGGCCGGTTTGATCCCGGCAGTCTGCAAGTTCAAGCCGCCTTGAGGTCAAGCATGAAAGAGATGGGTATCGGTGAAGTGGCACGCCGCTGCGGCCTGCCGCCTTCAACCCTGCGGTACTACGAAGAAAAGGGCCTTATCCGCTCCATAGGCCGCCGTGGCCTGAGCCGGGTATTTGCTGCGGATGTGCTTGAGCGCCTGTCCTTGATCACGCTCGGCCAGTCTGCGGCATTTTCCCTGGACGATATCGCCGCCATGCTGGGCGCGGATGGCCAACCGGCCATCGATCACCAGCGGCTGGCCGAAAAGGCTGATGAACTGGACCGCACCATCAAGCAGCTCAGCGCCATACGCGATGGACTGCGACGTGCTGCGGCGTGCCCTGCTGCGCGGCATATTGAATGCGCGAACTTCCAGAAAGTCCTCAGTGCCGTGCAGGCGGGGAGCCTGAAGAGAAAAGCCGGCAAGGCTCGTCTGCGCAGAAATGGAGGTTGAGACCCGTCCGGCGCGGGGCATGGGCAATAAGCCATTGACCTCCAAATGACCACTGCGCGACTCGCGGCATCCGTCATTTATGTTCAGCGGCCAACATCGTTTTGAACTGTAAAACAGTCTCTGACGATAACCCCGCAGCCTCGAAGACGGCACAGGTGAAGCTCACGGGTGCAGGGCCAGGCGCACTGATGATCCGGTCGGCCACCATCGCGCCTGGGCAGCCTTGATAAAGCGCCTCTCCCGTATAATTGGCGGCGTTCTGCTTCAGAAAATCAACGCTGTTGGACGTGTGGGCAATTGTATTGAGCAGGCCGGCCCTGGCCAGTGCGAGTGTACCGCCGCATATCCCCGCGAGGGTTGCACCACCCAGACGGCTGGCTCGCAGAAAGTCTGCCATATCCGGCGCTTCTGCACGCTCCCAGACCATTCCCCCGACGACGACGACAACGTCTGGTTTCCACTCCTGGCATTGCTGCAAGCTGCCCTCCACCGTTACGGCCAACCCGCCCTGGGAGCAGAACGACCCCGGCGCCGGGGCGAAAAAGCGGACGTCGATGCCGTAGAACGGTGCTGCGGTGCCTGCGATAAAAGCATATTCCCAATCGGCAAAACCGGGGGTCAGTACCAAACCTATACGTGCCATGGGCCAGAGTCGTCCTTGTATAAAATATGTGGGCAGAGGATTGCATTCTACTTGGTACATCAACTAGTTTCAGATCGTGCTTATGACGACTATTTCGTGTGTTTGTCGCCATTCACCACTTGGGCGATATCGCGCAGGCGGGCCGTACTGGATCGGCAGAATCGAGAGCCTGCCTAATTCAACATAGGATCAAGTGCAAATGCCGAACTCTGACCTGCTCCCTTCCCTGCTGTCCAAAATCAACGAAAACCAACTCGTCCTTGAAGCAGCCGTCATGGAGCTTACGAATTGGGTTGAACAACAAGGCGGTACGGCCGTCGCCGAAAACGTGCGGGGAGCTCTGGACACGCTCGACCGGAACGAAGAGTTTATCAAGCTGACCTTGGCGGTCCTCATGACACCGGAGTAATCACTCGAAATGACTGACCCCAATCATGTCGAAGGAAAAAACCGAGGTAATGCTGTGCACCCGAGCGAGCCATCCCTGGCGCATATCTACAACGGGATTACCTTTCAAAACTCCAGGTAATGGGGGCTCCGTGGATGGAGCACACCCTGCTTACCCTTGGGCACTCCCACACTGAGAACAGAATTTTGCCCCAGTCGCCATCACCGCATTGCACTGCCCGCAGTTGGCCGACACCAATGACTCACCACACTGTCGACAAAACCGCGCACCACCCGCATTAGTTGTCCGGCAACTGAGGCAAAGTGTGCCGATCGGCTGGCCTTCGCCTTGTTCTTTGTAGCGTCCACCGTGTGAACCACCATGCCCGCGATTGTGGTGCCCACCTAATATCTGCTTAAAAAAACTCATGAGCGCATCTCCAATTAAATGTGTTCCAGGATTAAAAACCCTGAAGTAACATTAGAGTCAAGCCATCGCTCACGGCGCTTGGTCGCCGGCATCGGTTCGCAGGCGCGCGGCCATGCCCCCAGAAGTCGCCCTCCTATTCGCAACCCAAGCCTAGACTCTCTCCCTTCCATAAGGCCGCCGCTTGAACCCTACGGCACATGTCTCTATCGCGGGCCTGCATATTGTCGATGCTTGGATTGCCGGTTTTTTCAAACTCCGGCCTAACGGGTGTGCCTGGGTGGTTTAACGCCTCTTGCCCCTCGATATGGAGTTCTCGGGAGATGGGCTTCGGCTTCGCCTCTGGTGGCGATGCGGGTTTCGGCAGCTCATGGATGGCCTCGCCAAAACGCTGGAGTAACGGGCTTTGTGGCAACTCATCTGACACGGCCTGGGTTGATATGAGCAAGGCCAACAATACCGCGCCGTATCTCTTAAACACTTCCAGCACCTCCCCATCTGAGTTAATCGACGAATAATCTGGAGTTAAGCAATCGCCGCACTCAGGCAATAAAAACTAACCGCCTGAGCACCTGACGCTGCTCGATCTGACGTGCGTCATGCGCGCGAGGACAATCGATTATCAGTGAGATAACTCATAGCCGTCGCTTACTGAGCATTTATCAAACTGTAACCCCAATACAATCGTCGACACAAACCCACCGCCAGCGCGGCCGACCTGGACGCCTCGCTAACCCTGGCATTCCCCAGCCAAACCCCAAAAACACAAAAGCCCCGCATAAGCGGGGCTTTTGTTTGAATCTTGGCGGGAAACCAGGGATTCGAACCCTGGGAACGCTATTAACGTTCGCCGGTTTTCAAGACCGGTGCATTCAACCACTCTGCCAATTTCCCTTGCGCAACACAGGATTATACTAGCCTATCCTGCCTCAGCGGGCGCCATAATACCCGAATGAAACACACTGTCAAACTCTCTGCATAGCTTGTTACAGAGCGTCTGTTATGATCTTTGCGACTGAACGTTTCAAAACTGAAGGAGTGTCGCCATGCGCGAACAGGATTACGCAGTTAATAGCAACGTGCAGGCTGAGCAGCTAGAGGTTAGCCGCGTCCTGCGCAATACATACGGCCTGCTCGCCCTCACCCTCGCATTTAGCGGCGTGATGGCGTATGTGGCGCAGCAGATGCGTGTCGGCTACCCGAATATTTTCGTGGTATTGATCGGCTTCTACGGCCTGTTTTTCCTCACCAACAAGCTGCGCGACTCGGCCTGGGGCCTGGTGTCGGCGTTTGCCCTGACCGGTTTCATGGGGTTCCTGCTGGGCCCTATCCTTAACCGTTACCTGGGCATGCAGGGCGGCGCGGAAGTGGTCAGCTCGGCGTTTGCCATGACGGCCCTGGTGTTTGGTGGCCTGTCGGCCTATGTGCTGATCACCCGCAAGGACATGAGCTTCCTCGGCGGTTTCATCACGGCTGGCTTCTTCGTGTTGCTGGCGGCGGTGCTGGCGAGCATGTTCTTCCAGATCAGCGGCCTGCAATTGGCGATCAGCGCCGGTTTCGTGCTGTTTTCCTCGGTCTGCATTCTGTTCCAGACCAGCGCCATCATTCATGGCGGCGAGCGCAACTACATCATGGCGACCATCAGCCTGTATGTATCGATCTACAACCTGTTTGTCAGCCTGTTGCAGATCTTCGGCATCATGAGCCGCGACGACTGATCCCAGCCTGATCAAAAAGCCCGCTTCGGCGGGCTTTTTGTTGCCTGCGGCTTTATCATTGGCCAAGGTTTGCCGACAGAGTGTTCCATGAAGTTCGCGATTGCGCTTTTTTCCGCCGCCCATGCGCCCTCCTCGCGCCGCGCCCTGCAGTTTGCCCAGGCGGCGCTGGCCGGCGGGCATGAGATTGTGCGGCTGTTTTTCTATCAGGATGGCGTCTACAGCGCCGCCAACTCGGTGGTCACGCCCCAGGATGAGCCGGATATCGCCCAACAATGGCGCGCCTTCGTCAGCGAGCATCAGCTTGATGGCGTGGTCTGTATCGCGGCGGCGTTACGGCGCGGGGTGCTGAATGCCGAGGAAGCCGTGCGCTACCAGCGCAGTGCGGTGAATCTGGATGCGCCGTGGGCGCTGTCGGGCCTTGGGCAATTGCACGATGCCATCCAGGACGCCGACCGCCTGATCTGCTTTGGAGGGCCATAAATGTCCAGATCCTTGTTGGTAATCAGCCGTCAGGCGCCGTGGTCCGGGCCCAGTGCGCGGGAAGCGCTGGATGTGGTGCTGGCCGGTGGCGCATTCGACTTGCCGATTGGGCTGCTGTTTCTCGATGACGGGGTATTTCAACTGGCCACTGCGCAGGATGCCAAGGCCGTGCAGCAAAAGGACCTGACGGCCAACCTGCAGGCACTCTCGCTGTTTGGCATCGATGATGTGTTCGCCTGCAGCCACAGCCTGGCCGAGCGCGGGTTGACCGCCCCTGATAGTGCGCAGCCACTGAGCAGCGCCCAGATTTCCCAGATGATTGACCGTTACGATCAGGTGATGACCCTCTGATGTCGACCTTGCATATGTTGTCCCACTCCCCTTTTACCGACAGCCGCCTGGGCAGTTGCCTACGCCTGTGTGGCGCGCAGGATGCGATCCTGTTGTGCGGCGATGCAACCTATGCCCTGCAAGCCGGCAGCGCCCCCTTCCAGGCCTTGCACGCCAAGGCCCTGAATGTCTTCGTGCTAGCTGAGGATGCCCAGGCCCGTGGCCTGGCGTTGCCGGAGTGGGCTCAAAGTGTCGACTACCCAGGTTTTGTGCAGTTGTCGATCGAACACGACAAGGTCAACACCTGGCTATGAACACCCTGACCGTAGGCGCGCGCACCCTTGAGCTGGACAAGGACGGCTACCTGGTTGACCTGAATGCCTGGTCGACCGAGGTGGCCGACGCCCTGGCCAGCGCCGAAGCGCTGGAACTGACCGACGAACACTGGGAAATCCTTGAGTTGCTCAGGGGTTTTTACCAGGAATTCCAGTTGTCCCCGGCCACCCGCCCGCTGATCAAATACACCGCCCTGAAGCTGGGCCCGGAAAAGGGCAACAGCCTGCACCTCAACCGACTGTTCAAAGGCACTCCCGCCAAACTTGCCGCCAAGCTGGCGGGCCTGCCCAGGCCGACAAACTGCTTATGACCGACTTTGCCCCGCTGACCACCGAAACTCCCGCCGAACACCCCTTTGCGCCGTTTGTACGGATCCTCGGCAAAGGCAAGCGCGGCGCCCGCAGCCTGACGCGCGAAGAAGCCCGGGAAGCCATGGGCATGCTGCTCGACGACAAGGTCGAGGACTCCCAGCTCGGCGCGTTCCTGATGCTGCTGCGCCATAAGGAAGAAAGCCCGGAGGAACTCGCCGGTTTCACCGAGGCCCTGCGCGCGCGCCTCAACCCGCCCTCATTGCAAGTCGATGTCGATTGGCCGACCTATGCCGGGAAAAAACGCCACCTGCCGTGGTACCTGCTGGCCGCCAAGTGCCTGGCGCAGAACGGCGTGCGGATTTTCATGCACGGCGGCGGCGCGCACACGGCCGGTCGGTTGTACACCGAACAATTGCTGGGCGAGCTGCAGATCCCACTGTGCCGTAACTGGCAGCAGGTCGAGACCGCCCTGGCGCAAGGCAACCTGGCATTTATGCCACTGGGTGACTGGGCCCCGCAGTTGCAACGCATGATTGACCTGCGCAACATCCTCGGCCTGCGCTCGCCGATCCATTCCCTGGCGCGCATCCTCAACCCGCTGGGTGCACGTTGCGGCCTGCAAAGCATCTTCCACCCCGGCTACCAGGGGGTACACCGCGATGCCAGTGGCTTGCTGGGTGACAACACCCTTGTGATCAAGGGCGATGGCGGCGAGATCGAGATCAATCCCGACACCACCAGCCACTTGTACGGCACTACCGGCGGCGCAAGCTGGGATGAGGAGTGGCCGGCCCTCTCCGCCCAGCGCCACGTCAAGCCGGCCAGCCTCGACCCTGAGCATTTGAAGGCTCTGTGGCGCGGTACGGTGCAAGACAGCTACCCGCAACTGGCGCTGATCGCCACCATGGCCCTGGCCCTGCGCGGCCTGGGGCATCCACGGGAACAGGCCTTCGCCCTGGCCCAACAGTATTGGGACGCGCGGGATAAATCGATTTAATCGATCATTAACCCCGAGCCTTTGCGCTATTTCTTCGGACCCAGACGATTAAACTGCATGCCAACGCTTAATCGCCAAGGAGTCAGTCATGGGTTTGTTGATTGAAGGACGCTGGCATGACCAGTGGTACGAAAGTAGCGCAGATGGCACCTTCCAACGGGAGCAGGCGCAACGCCGCAACTGGGTCACGGCCGATGGCCAACCTGGCCCGAGTGGTGATGGCGGCTTCAAGGCCGAAGCCGGCCGCTACCACTTGTATGTCTCCCTCGCCTGCCCGTGGGCGCATCGGACCCTGATCCTGCGCAAGCTCAAGGGCCTGGAAAGCCTGATCGACGTGTCGGTGGTCAGTTGGTTGATGCTGGAAAATGGCTGGACCTTCGACAAGGCCCATGGCGCTACTGGTGACAAACTCGACGACTTTACCTACATGCACCAGCGCTATACCGCCGACACCGCCAACTACACCGGGCGCGTTACGGTGCCGGTGCTGTGGGACAAGAAGCTGAACCGCATCGTCAGCAATGAATCGGCGGAGATCATCCGCATGTTCAACAGCGCGTTCAACGGGCTGACCGGCAACACCCTGGACTTCTACCCTGAGGCGCTGCGCCCGACCATCGACGCGCTGAACGGGCGGATCTATCCCGCCGTGAACAATGGCGTGTATCGCGCAGGTTTTGCCACTTCACAGCAGGCGTACGACAGTGCCTTTGATGAGGTGTTTGCCGAACTGGATCACCTGGAACAGCACCTAAGCGAGCATCGCTACCTGGCGGGCGAATACCTGACCGAAGCCGATGTACGTTTGTTCACTACCCTGATCCGGTTTGACGCGGTGTATTACAGCCACTTCAAATGCAACCTACGGCGGATTGCGGACTATCCGAATCTGTCGAATTGGCTACGAGAGCTGTATCAATGGCCGGGCGTGGCCGAGACTGTGGATTTTGCCCATATCAAGGGGCATTACTATGCCAGCCACCGCACGATCAATCCGACAGGGATTGTGCCGAAGGGGCCGTTTCAGGCGTTTGCCAGCGAACATGATCGAGACAGACTGAGCGGTAAAGGGATCTGGCGCTGATTCAAGTCTTGCGTTGAATGCACTGGCCCCATCGCGGGCAAGCCCGGCTCCCACAGTTGACCTGCGTGTAGCCGGGCGAACAGGTTAGACCTGGGACTGGGCGCCCTCGAACCACTTCAGCTTCTCACGCAACACCACCACTTCTCCTACGATCACCAGCGTCGGCGCATGCACTTCATGCTCCGCCACCAGGCGCGGCAGGTCAGCCAGGGTGCCGGTAAACACGCGCTGGTTGGATGTAGTGCCCTGCTGGATCAGCGCAGCCGGAGTGTCCGCCGCACGACCATGGCGGATCAATTGTTCGCAGATAATCGGTAAGCCGATCAAGCCCATGTAGAACACCAGGGTCTGCGACGGTCCCACCAGGTCATTCCAGGGCAGATCCGAGGTGCCGTCTTTCAGGTGCCCGGTGATAAAGCGTACTGATTGCGCATAATCGCGATGGGTCAGGGGGATGCCAGCGTAAGCCGCACAACCACTGGCCGCAGTAATCCCCGGCACCACCTGGAACGGGATGCCATGGGCCGCCAGTTCCTCGATTTCTTCGCCGCCACGCCCAAAAATAAACGGGTCACCGCCCTTGAGGCGCAGCACCCGCTTGCCCTGCCTGGCCAGGTTCACCAGTTGCTGGTTGATCTGCTCTTGCGGTACCGCGTGATCGGCGCGGCGCTTGCCGACATACACGCGCTCGGCATCGCGCCGGCACAGTTCAAGAATCGCTGGCGCCACCAAGCGGTCATACAGCACCACATCGGCTTGCTGCATCAAACGCAGGGCGCGGAAAGTCAGGAGGTCCGGGTCACCGGGGCCTGCGCCCACCAGATACACTTCACCCGGCGCGTGGGGCGGCTTGCCGTTGACTTTCGCCACCAGCAAACGCTCGGCTTCATCGCCCTGCCCGGCCAGTTGCCGATCGGCAATCGGCCCCTGGAAAACCTCTTCCCAGAAGGCCCGGCGTTGCTGCACATCAGGATACAAACCTTTGACCTGCGCCCGAAAGCGCGCGGCCAGGCCGGCCAATTGCCCGTAAGTGGAAGGAATCCAGGTTTCCAGCTTGGCGCGGATCAAGCGTGCCAGCACCGGCGCATCGCCGCCACTGGACACCGCAATCACCAAGGGCGAGCGGTCGACAATCGCCGGGAAGATCACGCTGCACAAGGCCGGCGCGTCCACCACATTGACCGGCACACACCGGCGCCGGGCCTCGCTGGATACTTGCGCATTCAGCGGCTCGTCGTCGGTTGCCGCGATGACCAGGGTGCAGCCATCAAGGTCTGCCGCCTGGTAACCACGCACAATCAGTTCACCGCCACTGCCCTGCACCAGTTCACGCAACGGGTCTTCAATCAGGGGAGCAACTACCCGCAACAACGCGCCGGCATCGGCCAGCAGCCGGGATTTGCGCAAGGCAATCTCCCCGCCACCGACGACCAACACACGGCTACCGCGCAGGTTATGGAACAGTGGCAGAAATTCCATTTAGCCGATGACCTCAACGCCCGCCATGTACGGCTTGAGCACTTCAGGTACGCGGATCGAACCGTCGGCCTGCTGGTAGTTTTCCAGCACCGCGACCAGGGTACGGCCTACGGCCAGGCCCGAGCCGTTGAGGGTGTGGACCAATTCCGGCTTGCCGGTTTCCGGGTTGCGGAAACGCGCCTGCATGCGCCGGGCCTGGAAATCACCGCAGTTGGAGCACGAGGAGATCTCGCGGTATTTGTCCTGGCTCGGCACCCACACTTCCAGGTCATAGGTCTTCACCGCGCTGAACCCCATGTCGCCGGTGCACAGCGCCAATACGCGGTACGGCAGCTCCAGCAGTTGCAGGACGCGCTCGGCGTTGGCCGTCAGGCCTTCCAGGGCCTCCATGGAGGTCGAGGGCTCGACCACCTGCACCATCTCGACCTTGTCGAACTGGTGCTGGCGGATCATGCCACGGGTGTCACGGCCTGAGGCACCGGCCTCACTGCGAAAGCACGGGCTGTGGGCGACAAACTTGATCGGCAACTGCTTGGCGTCGAGGATCTCGCCGGCCACGATGTTGGTCAGCGACACTTCGGCGGTCGGGATCAGGTACAGATCGGCTTCGCCATCGCGGCTGATCTTGAACAGGTCTTCCTCGAACTTCGGCAGCTGGCTGGTGCCCATCAGCGCCGGGGCCTGCACCAGGTACGGGGTGTAAGCCTCTTCGTAACCGTGCTCGCCGGTGTGCAGGTTGAGCATGAACTGCGCCAGGGCACGGTGCATGCGCGCGATCGGGCCGCGCAGCAAGGCAAAGCGCGCGCCGGACATTTTGGCGGCGGTTTCAAAATCCAGGCCGCCGGTCAATTCGCCCAGGGCGACGTGGTCCTTGATCTCGAAATCAAAGGTTTTTGGCGTGCCCCAGCGGCGCACTTCGACGTTGCCGTCTTCATCTTCACCGACCGGCACCGACTCGTGCGGCAGGTTGGGAATGCCCAGCAGGATCGAATCCAGCTCGGACTGAATCTTGTCCAGCTCGACTTTACCGTCGGACAGCTCGCTGCCCATGCGCTCGACGTCCGCCATCAACGGCGCGATGTCTTCGCCACGCTGCTTGGCCTGACCGATGGATTTGGAGCGCGCATTGCGTTCAGCCTGCAGTGCTTCGGTGCGGGTCTGGACGGTCTTGCGCTGTTCTTCCAGCGCTTCGATGCGCGCAACATCCAAGGCAAAGCCACGGGATGCCAGGCGGTCCGCTACGTCCTGAAGGTTGCTACGTAACAGTTTGGAATCGAGCATGTCGGTCTCTCGTTTATCAAAGTTTGGTCAAGGACAGGCCGGCCCAGGTGGCAAGCAGCCCGCCGAATACACTGATGGCCGCATAGCCTATTGCCAGCGGCACTTGCCCACTTTCCAGCAGGCGCACGGTATCCAGTGAAAAGGATGAAAAGGTGGTCAGGCCGCCAAGGAAGCCCACCATCAACCCGGCGCGCACTTCAACAGGCACCTCCGGGCGTAACAGAAACAGGCCGTATAACACGCCGATCAGCAGGCAGCCCACGATATTAACGGCCAGCGTCGCGGTATAGAAGTGTTTCGGCCAATTGGCGCTGATCCAATTGCCAGTGACAAAGCGCAATAACGTACCGGCTACACCGCCAACGGAGACTGCGGCCACCAAGGCAATCATGGTTTTCTCCGCTGTTTGGGGCTCAAGCGGTCAAGTTGCGCCAGGTGATTGAGCTTTTCCCCGATCTTCAGCTCCAGGCCACGGGGCACCGGCTGGTAGAACGGCTGTGGCGCAAGGTCGTCGGGAAAGTAGTCTTCACCGGCGGCATAGGCATCCGGCTCATCATGGGCATAGCGGTATTCGTCGCCATAACCCAGTTGTTTCATCAGCTTGGTCGGTGCATTGCGCAGGTGCAGCGGGACCTCTAGCGAGCCGTGCTCGGCCGCCGCCCGCAAGGCCGACTTGAAGCCCATGTACACCGCATTGCTTTTCGGTGCGCAAGCCAGGTAGGTGATGGCCTGCGCCACCGCCAACTCGCCTTCCGGGCTGCCCAGGCGCTCCTGGACTTCCCAGGCCGCCAGGCACAGGCTCAGGGCCCGCGGGTCGGCATTGCCGATGTCTTCGCTGGCCATGCGCACCACGCGCCGGGCCAGGTACAGCGGGTCGCAGCCGCCATCGATCATGCGCGCAAACCAATACAGCGCGCCGTCCGGGTTGGAGCCGCGCACGGATTTGTGCAGTGCGGAAATCTGGTCGTAGAAGGCCTCGCCGCCCTTGTCGAAGCGCCGCCGGGTATCGCCCAGCAGGCTTTGCAGCAGGTCGACGCCAATCTCGCTATTGTCTTCGGCCAGGTCCGAGGCGTTTTCCAGCAGGTTGAGAAACCGCCGGCCATCGCCGTCAGCCGCTGCCAGCAAAATCTTGAAACCCTCGTCCCCCAGGCTCAAGTGGCGCTTGCCCAGGCCCTTGTCTTCGCTCAGCGCCCGCTGCAGCAGCTTCTGCATCGCCGCTTCGTCGAGACTCTTGAGCACATACACCCGCGCCCGCGAGAGCAAGGCGTTGTTCAGTTCAAACGAGGGGTTTTCCGTGGTGGCGCCAATAAAAATCAGCGTGCCGTCTTCCACATAAGGCAGGAACGCATCCTGCTGCGACTTGTTGAAGCGATGCACTTCGTCCACAAACAGGATGGTGCGCCGGCCGTACTGCCCGGCCTGTTGCTTGGCGACTTCCACCGCCTGGCGGATTTCCTTGACCCCGGCCAATACCGCCGAGACCGTTTCAAAGTGTGCATCCGAGACTTTCGCCAGCAGCCGCGCCAGGGTGGTCTTGCCCACGCCCGGCGGCCCCCAGAAGATCATCGAGTGCAGGGCTCCCTGCTCCAGGGCTTCGCGCAGGGGCTTGCCGCGAGCCAGCAAGTGCTCCTGCCCGACATACTCATCCAGGTTGGTCGAGCGCAGGCGCGCGGCCAAAGGCTGGGCAATCGGGTCACTGCGAAACAGGTCCATGGGCTGCGTTTTACTCCTGGATCACATCGGCACCCTTGGGGATGTCGAACTTGAACGTGGAGGCCGGAACCGGCTCATTGGCCTTGACCCCGGTGAACAGGATATTGGTGCGCTGGCCGACACTGTCAACCAGTTGCATATCATTGATCACGCCGTTGCGAAACGACAGGCGCAGGCTGTCGAACAGCGTGTCCTTGGACTTGGGCTTGAGGGTGAAGTCGATCACGTTGCTTTGTTGCTTGGACGTGATCTCGAAACTCTCGCTGATCTGCGACACATCACCTGACAGCAGCAAGGCCGGGGTCTGGCTCAGGCGCGGGTCGAGGGTCTTGATGGTCGCCTGCTCCAGGTCCGGGTCCCACAGCGTGACTTTCTTGCCATCGGAAACGATGGTCTGCTCGTTGGGCGCGTCGGTTTTCCAGAAGAACAGGCCTGGACGCTGCACGGCCATTTCACCGGCCGTTTCCTGCAACTGCGTGCCGCCACCGTCCAGGGTCAACTGGGAAAAGCGCGCAGTCAGGGTCTTGGATTTGTCCAGCAGGTTGGTCAGGCTCGCGACAGATGCCTGGTCGGCGTGGGCCGAAAACGCGGTCAGGGCCAATGCCGGCAACAACAGCATGCGGATAAGACGCATGGGAGTCCTCATAGAATGATGTGAAAGGCGCGCCGCGTGCTACCACGCGGCGCGAGGTCAGTCGCGCATCGGCCCGGGCGCGATCACTTCGCGCGAGCCGTTGGTGTTCATGGCCGTGACGACGCCGGCCATTTCCATGGATTCGATCATACGCGCGGCGCGGTTGTAGCCGATCTTCAGTTTACGCTGCACCGCCGAGATCGAGGCGCGACGGCTTTCCAGCACGAACGCCACCGCTTCGTCGTACAGCGCGTCGGTCTCGGCATCATCGTCGCCGCCACCGCTGCCACCGTCGAAGCCGCTGCCGGCCTCCTCGACACCCGCCAGGATATCGTCGTTGTATTCCGGCGCGCCGCGCAGTTTCCACGCCTCGACCACACGGTGCACTTCGTCATCGGAAACGAAGGCGCCATGAACGCGGATCGGCAGGCTGGTGCCGGGCGGCATATAGAGCATGTCACCATGACCCAGCAGTTGCTCGGCGCCACCCTGGTCGATGATGGTCCGCGAGTCGATCTTGCTCGATACCTGGAACGCCATGCGGGTCGGGATGTTGGCCTTGATCAGGCCGGTGATCACGTCCACCGACGGCCGCTGGGTCGCGAGGATCAAGTGGATCCCCGCAGCACGGGCCTTTTGTGCGATACGGGCGATCAGCTCTTCGACCTTCTTGCCGACGATCATCATCATATCGGCGAATTCGTCGACCACCACGACAATGGTCGGCAGCTTG
The DNA here is from genome assembly GCF_059422465.1 of Pseudomonas sp. GW821-FHT01D09. Taxonomy (NCBI): domain Bacteria; kingdom Pseudomonadati; phylum Pseudomonadota; class Gammaproteobacteria; order Pseudomonadales; family Pseudomonadaceae; genus Pseudomonas; species Pseudomonas sp. GW821-FHT01D09. The sequence continues at coordinate 4,183 of NZ_JBWKWY010000001.1, read as the reverse complement.
GTCAGCAGCGGCGCTTCATCGTGAATGCTTTCGCGCTTGTACAGCGGGTCGGTCAAGGGCGTGCCGGCGTCCTGGGCTTCCTTGACCTTGGCATTGAAGCCGGACAGGTTACGCACGCCCATCTTCGCCATCAGCTTGTAGCGCCGCTCCATCTCGGCCACGCTCCAGCGCAGGGCGTTGGCAGCGTCCTTCATGTCGGTCACCACCGGGCACAGCAGGTGCGGGATACCTTCGTAGATCGACAGTTCGAGCATCTTCGGGTCGATCATGATCAGCTTGGCGTCTTCCGGGCCGGACTTGAACAGGATCGACAGGATCATTGCGTTCACCCCCACCGACTTACCGGAACCGGTGGTACCGGCAACCAGCAGGTGGGGCATTTTCGCCAGGTCCGTGATTACCGGCTTGCCGCCGATATCGTGCCCCAGGGCCAGGGTAACCGGCGACTTGAAGTTGTCGTATTCCGGGGTCGACAGCACTTCGGAGAAGCGCACGATCTGCCGGTCTTCGTTGGGAATCTCGATGCCCACGGTGGTCTTGCCGGGGATCACTTCCACCACACGCACGCTGGTCACGGCCAGGGAACGCGCCAGGTCCTTGGCCAGGTTGGCAATACGGCTGACCTTGACCCCAGCGGCCGGCTGGATTTCGTAACGGGTAATCACCGGGCCAGGGTGGATCGAGTCCACCGACACCTCGACGCCAAACTCCTTGAGTTTGATTTCCAGCAGATGGCCGACGGCCGCCAGGGATTCCGGGGAATAGTTGAGCTGTTTCTTTTCGGCCGGGTCGAGGATCGAGATCGGCGGCAAGGTGCCTTCGACGGCGCTGTCGATAAACAGCGGCGCCTGTTTTTCCTTCTGCACCCGATGGCTGGGCTCGGGCGCCTTGACCGGCGCGGGAGCGATAACCGGCGGCACTTGCTTCTCGCGGTCGGACATGTGCTTGGTCAGGGCCTGCTCGCGTTCGATCAGGCGTTCCTTGACCTTGGCCTGCTCACGGCGGTCCGGCGTACTCGGGGCCACCACTTCATTGACCCGAGTGTCGACTTCACGCAACTGCGCCACCATGCGCTTGCGGTCCACACGGGCGGCCCACCAGCGGTTGGCGGCGCCCTGGAACAGCTCGAACAGGTCGAGGGTGATCTTGCCGGTCACATCCATGACCTTGAACCACGACAAGTCGGTAAATACCGTCAGGCCAAACAGGAACAGGGCAATGAACATCAGCGTGCTGCCCTGGATATTCAGGGTCTTGCGGGCCAGGTCACCGAGGCTTTCGCCCAGGGCACCCCCCGCACCCGCCGGCAGGCCGGTCGGGGCATGGAAGTGGATATGCGCCAGCGCCGCGCCCGACAACACCAGGAACACCAGGCCGATCAGGCGCCAGGAAAACAGCCAACCGCTCCACTGCCATGGCTCATGGCGCTGGCGGAAGATCTGCCAGGTCTTGATCGCCAGCAACAACGGGAAGATATAGGCGAAATAGCCGAGGATCATGAACAGGATATCGGCGCTGTAGGAACCCACAGGCCCGCCGAAGTTCTGCACATCGTCGATCTTGCTGTTATGGCTCCAGCCCGGGTCATCCTTGCCATAGGTCAACAAGGCCATCATCAGGAACAGGCATAAAGCACCGATGGCAATCAGCGCGCCTTCCTTGAGCCGATAGTGCAAGTGCTGGCGCCAGGCCGGTACCACTGCTGTTTTGGGTGCTGCGGCGGATTTCTTCAAAACGGGTCTTTTCCTGCGCCTTAAGCGCGTCCAACAGTTGAATGACGATAAAAATACTGCCCAATCCGGGCAGATGAAAAGTGAACGAGCGTCGTCAAGCGTCCTTTAACACTCCGAGACTGAATCATGAACGGGCGTTAACGCCAGCCCACAAGGACATCGTGTCGCCATTGTACGGGTTTGTGTGCCCGTTGCCACGCTGCCGGCCTCGCTCAGGAAACCTAGGCAAGCGCATTGGCCATACGCCTCAATTTGAGCATGCATTGTCTTTACTGACAAAGGCTTATGAGCTGTTTTTAGCAGACTGGACAAGCTTTGCCCCGCATTCCCGCCCAACGGATGGCGAGATGACGCGATTACGACCGCATCACCGCTGTAGAGTTGCAGAAACACCCGCTCATGCATCAGGGTACGGATTACGTGATCGGGCTGGCCGAGTGGCGCCGGGTCGACAATAATCACTGCCTACGCGGCGGGCTCCGGCCTGTCACCGCCCTCCCCTTCCGTAAGCCCGACTACCATGCTCACCTGGTTGCAACGCAACACCCTGACGTTTCCACCGCTGGCCAAGGCCATGCGTGAACCCAACGGCCTGCTGGCAGCCGGCGGCGACCTGTCCGCCGACCGCCTGGTCCAGGCCTATCGCCATGGCTGCTTCCCCTGGTTCTCGGAGGGCCAGCCGATCCTGTGGTGGTCGCCAGACCCGCGCACGGTGCTGTTCCCCGCCGAACTGCACGTGTCCCGCAGCCTCGCCAAGCTGCTGCGCCAGCAACGCTATGAGGTGACCTTCGACCAGGACTTCGCCTCCGTCATCCAGGCCTGCGCTGCCCCTCGCAGCTATGCAGACGGCACCTGGATCACCAAGGCCATGCAAAACGCCTACCTGCAACTGCACCAGCGGGGTTATGCCCATTCCGTCGAGGTATGGGACCAGGGCGAACTGGTCGGCGGCCTGTATGGCCTGGCCATGGGCCGGCTGTTTTTTGGCGAATCGATGTTCAGCCGCGCAGACAATGCCTCGAAATACGGCTTCGCCACCCTCGTCAGACAATTGCAGGCCTGGGGCTTTGTGCTGATTGACTGCCAGATGCCCACCGACCACCTGCACAGCCTCGGCGCCCGCGCCATCCCCCGCAGCGACTTTGCCGGCTACCTGAGCGACCACCTTGATCAAGCCAGCAGCGGGCCATGGGTTTCTTAGGCGACATGCGCACACCTGGCTTACACTTATTTCAACGCTTATCCGAGGGTTGATCATGACCGAGTTGGCGCGCTTGAAGTTTTATGCCACTCAACCCCACTCTTGCAGCTACCTGCCCGAAGAACAGGCCACTACGCTGTTCCTCGACCCCAGCCAGCCGATGGACGTGCATGTGTATGCCGATCTGTCAGAGATGGGCTTTCGGCGCAGCGGCGACCACCTGTACCGGCCGCACTGCCAAAACTGCAACGCCTGTGTGCCGGCGCGTATCCCCGTGGGGCAATTCTTGGCGGACCGTAATCAAAAACGCATCCTCAAGCGTAATGCCGACCTGACCGTGACCCCCGCCAAGCCCGGCTTCAGCGAAGAGTACTTCGATCTCTACCAGCGCTACATTGAACAACGCCACGCCGACGGCGACATGTTCCCCCCCAGCCGCGACCAGTTTTCCACGTTTTTGGTGCGTGACCTGCCATTCTCGCGCTTCTACGAGTTCCGCCTAGAAGGCAAACTGCTAGCGGTCGCGGTCACGGACCTGCTGCCCAATGGCTTGTCGGCGGTCTACACCTTTTACGAGCCCGCCGAAGAACGCCGCAGCCTCGGGCGCTTTGCCATTTTGTGGCAGATCGGTGAAGCCTCCCGGCAAAAACTGGACGCGGTGTACCTTGGATACTGGATCAAAAACTGCAAAAAGATGAACTACAAGACCCAATATCGGCCCATTGAGCTGCTGATTAATCAAAGATGGGTCACGCTTAACTAGAACCCCTTGGCTTGAACACCCTTTTTCGGGCACAATGCACGCCGCTTTTGCCTGGCGCAGTTGCACCGGGCCATTCACTGGATACCGAGGGCTTTACTGCATGTCGAAAGAAGACAGCTTCGAAATGGAAGGCACTGTCGTCGACACCCTGCCCAACACCATGTTTCGCGTGGAGTTGGAAAATGGGCACGTCGTAACCGCGCATATCTCCGGCAAGATGCGCAAGAACTACATTCGTATTCTTACCGGTGACAAAGTGCGCGTCGAGCTGACGCCCTATGACTTGAGCAAAGGGCGCATCACTTACCGCGCTCGCTAAACAAGTCAATACAAGACGCCCGGTTATGCCGGGCGTTTTTGTGTGTGTGGGATTTAACCAGCACCGCAGAATGAGTGTGGGAGCTGGCTTGCCTGCGATAGCGGAGTGTCAGCCAACAGGCCTGTGACTGACACCCGTCTCTTCTCCCCACCTTACACTGCCGAAGA